>NZ_CP163436.1 GCF_041051975.1 Streptomyces sp. R21
CCAGCTTCGCCTTCATGCCGTTGGACAGGTACATCTTCCGGACGTTGTAGACGCCATATTCGCGTTCCTGCCACGCCTCTACGGCGGTCGCTTCGCCGGTCGCGGCCAGGTCCCCGAGCTGGAAGGGGCCGAGCCGTCCGGCACGCTGGCCGGTCTTCTCGACACCGAACGCCAGCTCAGCGCCGAGCCCGTCAATCGGTTCGGTCCGCGCCTTGTCGCCGTCCTTGAACAGGTACCGGCCGACCGCTCCGGCCTCCGTCACGTCCACGTGATCGACCCGGACGCCGTGACCACGGCCGCCGCAGGAACAGCCGGGCCGGTCGCAGGAGTCAGACGGGCGGTAGCCACCGGCCGCCACGACCGCGTGACCCCAACGGGCGGACATGGTCGCGGCCATGTCGTCCACCTCATCGGGTGACAGCGGACGCTTCGTGAACCACATCGCGTGGAAGTGGACGTGCCACCCGGTGTCTTCGCCCCAGGTGTCTTCGAACGAGCGGAGCACGCCCACGATGCCGTGACGCTGCTTGGCCCGCTGCCACATCTTCCCGGAGCTGTGGCCGTAGCCGCCGGACCAGCCGTCATGGAGAACGGCGACCAGGCCGCCGCGCTCACGCTTCCGCAGCGTGCCGTACTTCTGCCGCTTGTAGTGGCGGAGGGTGTGAGCGCTCATGACGACGCCGCCGCCGTTGGCGATCCAGGCTTCGGCCGCCTGCTGGGCGTAGTCGGCACGGGCCGCCAGGATGCGGGACGCGCACCAGGTGCACATGTGGACCATGCCGCAGGTGACGACCCCCGCGAAGGACGCGCCGTCCGCGCCCGCCTGGACCACGGCAGCCCCGGCGAACAGCTTCCGGCCGCAGCCCTTGAAGGTCTCCCCGAGGCTCACGCCCTGGTGGCTTTCCCGCCGCTCGAACCGGGCGTCACGAGGGGCATTACCGGTCGCGCCAGACCCGCTCTGACCTGCGCGGGTTGCAGTCTCCACGGAGGTACTAAAGCCGCGACCGTTTTTGGTGCCGGAGGGTGCCGCACCACCGGCCCGCTTGGAGTCGGAGGGGTTCCGGCGGGACGCGCTACGGCACGCCTCATTGCAGAAGCGGCGGGGGCGCTTGCCGGGGGTCTGGACGAGTTCCGCACCGCAGTAGCAGCGGGACGGCCCGGCGGGCCGCTGTGGCGGAACGGAGGGAGCGTTTCGTACGCTGGTCACAGCAACGTTTCCTGTCTCGGTGTGGTCGAGAGGGGAGGCGGACGGCCCGGAGTTGCGAGCTCTGGGCCGTTGCCATGTCTGGGATGGATCTTGCCTCACAACGCCCGTGCGGCCCGCCGGAATTGACCGGCGGGCCGTCGGCGTGTCGTCAGACAAGGGCGAGCTGTCCGCGTACCGGGCGGGGGCCGCGCTCCTCGTCCAGCTCCTTGTAGATCCGGCCCACCCACGAGGTGGAACGGGTGGCCTTATGGGCGGTCGCCTCGATGGTCTGGCCGGTCGTCCACCCTTCCTCGATCACCTTCCGGGCTTCCTTGGCGGAGAGCTTCGGACGCTCCTCGGCGTCCACCTCGGGCACCTCGGCGACGGGGGTGGAAATGGACTCCTCCACCGGTCCGACCTGCGGCATGGCCTCAGCCGGGGCCAGGGTGGAAACCGGGGCGGGTACGTCGATCTGTCCACCTGCGGCCGGGGCGTCCACCTCGGCGCGAGTCAGAGCCTCAGCCATGGCCCGGCGGTAGACCGGGCCGACCTCAGCCACGATCAGGAGGAGCGCCGGGGCGATCACGTGGATAGCAACGCCGACCCAGTCGCGGGCTTCCACGGCGTGCCAGATGTTCAGGAAGACGGACGCCCCACCGGTGAAGAACCGGAAGCGGCGGGGCCAGGGACCGGGCTCGTTCGCCCCGTAGCGGGCAAGGACGCTGTCCGCCTGGAGGGCCATCACGAACGCCGCATCCACCATGAGGCCGAGCAGGAACGCCGACTTCTCCCAGCCGGGGGCGGTGTGGTCGGCCACGAGGGGGGTCGTGGTCATCAGCGAGTAGGCGACTACGCCCACGATCAGGAACCAAGTTCCGGCCGTCAGGACGCCGTTCGTCCGGCGGATCACCTGCGGGTCAATGTGCTGGCTCACTTGGAGTCCTTCCGGAGTTCGCGGACGGCCTTGACGGCGACGGGGGCGGTTACGGCCACCGCGACAGCGGCCACGGAGACAGCGAGGAACAGGGCGACGAGGAGGCAGCCCCCGCCGAGGGCGGCCAGGACGAGCCAGGCCCGATCCCCCGACGACTTCCGGGGCTGCTGCTGGGAAGCGATCAGGGCGGCGGCCAGGGCCTGTGTCTGCTCGGTCTGGGCGCGGTTCGTGGCGGCCTGGGCCTCCAGCACCATGCGGATCAGTTCGAGCGTCTGGGTGTCCTGCCGGGCCTCGACGGCGGCGGCCTCGGCCTTGACCAGGGCGGCGGCCTGCGGGGTCAGTTCGTGGCTCATGCGGTCGCCTCCTCGGCGGTCGTGTAGCGGGTGGCGGAACCGGCTCCGGTGCGCTCGGCCTGGCCCTCGGCCACCAGGGCGGCCAGGGCGTCACCTACGGCGGACTTGCCTCGGCCGGTAGCGGTGACCAACTGGCCACGGCTCACAGGGCCGTTAGCGGCCCTCAGAGCGGCCAGGACGGCGGCCTTGGTGTCGTCGGCCAGGGGAGGGGCCACAGGGCCCGCAGACGGCCGTACAGGGCCGCCCGCCTGACTGGGCTTCACCAGGGAGACGGAGGCGGAGCCTTGGCCCTGCCAGGGCTCCCGCTCGGGGAGCGCCTTCACCTGCTCGTCGTCCAGGTGCCAGACCCGGACGGCCACCGGCCCCCGACCCTCGCCCCGGATCAGCACGTGACCCGGCTTCGGGAGCTTGTTCGCGTGCCAGCCCTCGGCCGTGGCGTCCTCTCCGAGCACCGTGCGAGCCTCGCCGGGGGTCTTGACCTTGAGGCAGAGCTGAACGCCCATCTGGGCACTGATCTGCGGGTCGATGCCCCCGCCCTGACCCTGGGTCGGCTTCTGGGTGCACCACCACAGGTGAACCTCAGCGGCCCGCCCCATCCGGGCAACGGACGACAGGTGTTCCATTGCGGCCTTGGCCAAGGTCATGACCTCGGCCCCCTCGTCCACCACCACGACCAGGCGCGGCCGGGCCTTGGTCGGCTTCCACGTCGCCCGACCCTGGGTCTCCATCTCCTCAAGGCGGGCCATCATCTCGGCGGCCAGCTCGGCGGCCACGGCCGTGATCTCCGCGCCGTCCCGAGCGATCCGGGCCCGGCTCCGCCACAGGGCACCCTCAACGCGCTTGGCGTCGATGTAGACCAGGGCGGCCAGCGGATCGGCGGCGACGGCGGCCAACAGCGGGCGCAGGGCCACCGACTTACCCGCGCCGGACTCACCAGCGACCAACAGACGCTGATACGGGTTCACGGTCACGACTCGGCCGGTCACCGTGTCCAGGCCGATGCCCTCAGCCTTGGGCGTCCACTTGAGGTCCGCCCCGTCCACGGCCGTGCGGGTCCGCAGGGCCAGGGACGCCCAGCCCCCGCGCTTCCCAGTCGTGACCTCGATCCGCAGACCGGAGCGGCAACCGAGCAGGTTCCGAATGTGGTCCTCGGCGGCCTTGAGCTTGGCGACAGTCCACGTTCCGTCCAGCCGGACGGAGCACGTGATGCCCGCCTCCGTGAGCCGAACTCGACCGGTGAGCGTGCCGTTCAGCCCTCGGCCCTCGGCGTGCTCGCGCCAGTGGGCCGGGGCGAGCCTCCGCAGGATGCGGCGCTCCTCCTTGGTCGGCCACACCTTGCGGGGCCGGTAGATCGCCAGGAACCGCACGGCGCGAACGGTCCAGCGGCAGGCCCACCGGAACGCCTTCCATTCCGCCTTGCGGAACCCCTTGGACTTGATCGTCAGGGCGGCCAGGGCCAGGAGAACGACCACGCCCTTGACGCCGAGAGCGTCGACCAGGGCCACGGCCAAAGTGGGATCATGAGCACTAGCGATGTGCACGAGCTATCTCCTCGTGTTCGTCGTTAGAGCCGTTCCGGTGCTCCAACACCGGGGCGGCTCGCTTGTTTTGTTGTGCACGGCGGGTGATCGACCGACCGCCCGACCGGGGTTCCTATGGCCCCCTACGCGTACGCGCGCGAGGGACCGGCCGGTCAATCACTCAGAGTCACGGGCAATCTTGGTGATCGTCGGCCGTGAAATCCCTGTCACCTCCTGGATCTGTCGGTGTGGGACCTCCACCCGAACCGCCTTCACGATCAGGGGCCTTAGCTCCTGCTCGACCTCGGCCAGCTCGGCGAGCAGTCGCCTGCGTCGCTCCCCCGGCTCCGATAGCGCCCCTAGGGCCGCTGCCCGGATTTCCGCCGGGCTGATTTCCTTGACCACGTGGTAAAGCATTGACCATGCGGGCAACGCTTGTCAACTCCCAGTCTCCAACTGCCGCTAGTCGGTGGTGAAAACGGGGCTCTGCCCCCAACCCCCGGCAACCGCTCCCAGAGGGGCGGGGGCTTGTCGGTCGGGTGCGGCTGGGTGGGTGGCTGGGGTGGGTCTCTGGGGGGGTTCCCTCCGCCCAGACAGCGCCAGAGGCAAGCACACCGCCCGCCGGGGCATCCAGGCCAAGCCGCGCAAGCGCGGTCGCCTACGGCGAGCCTGGACACCCCGACGAACGGCGCGCTAGGGCTTCGCCCGCTGCCCGACCGGAGGGAACCCCCCCAGAGACCGGGGGTGTGTTGCGGAGGCGGGTCGGGTGCGGCTCCGTTTCGTCACGTGACGGATCAGCGCCGCCCGAGTTCCGTCACGTGACGAATCGGAGCGCCCAGGCCAGCGGGCCGGAGTGCCGTCCGGCGCGCACGGCCCCAGGCCCAACGGCCCGCATCGCGCCGGGCGGTGCTGCGGGGCGGGGGGTCCAGGGGGCGAGGAGCCCCCTGGGACCACCGGCCCCAGCCAGCGCCAGGACTCAGCCGGAACCGGATGGTTCAGACTGACACGCTCGGTATAGCCTGAACTCCGGTGTTCAGGGTGAACACCGGAGAGGGGAACGATGTACATCCGAATCGAAGCCGTCGTAACGCTCGGCGTGGTCGTCCTGGTGGTGGCGGTGATCCTCCACCTGACGCCGTAACCGACCGTCCGACGACGAAGCCCCGGAGCCAAAAGGCTCCGGGGCTTCTCCCGTTTCGGGGTCAAAGTCGGGTGCCGCCCAAGGTGCCGGCCACGGGCCCGGGGGGCCCTTTGGCAGGCACCTTGACCGACCCCCTTCCGTGGGTGCCGCCCAGGAATCCGGCGTGTCAGTCCGCTAGCGCGGACGACCCACCGGATTCCTGGGAGCGAGCTATGCCCGTGCGCTTCGCTTACGGGCGCTCTGCCCCGCACTCCCGTTGGTCGCGCAGGGGCGGAACCGGCCCCCGAGGGGGGCCAGTTCTGGCAGCCCCCCGAGGGGGGCCGCCGCCGTCATCCGACCCGGATGCCGTTCCGGATCAGCAGCGCCGTAAGGGCGGGGTCCGCCTGTACGTCGATCCGGCACGGCTCGCCGTCCCGCAGCGCCCACACGCCCCGTAGGCCGAAGTCGACCGCCACGGCCAGGGCCTCGCCCTGGTAGTCGAGTTCGTAGTACGTGCAGTGGTCCAGCTCAGGAATCGCGCTCCGCACGTGGGCGATCACGTCGGCCATGGGGTCACTCCTTCTCGGTGGGTACCGGCGCGTCGAGGACATCGCGGCCCCACACCAGGCCCCATTCGGCAATGAGCGCCTGGACGCCGAGGAGGCCCCCGGATTCCGCCGCCTTGAGGAGCGCGAGCCGCCGCCCCCGGACGGGCACGACGTGGTGATACCAGGTGTCCCGAGGGATGAGCGCGAGCGGTTCGCGCTCCTCCTTGCCCTCGTCGGCCGCGATCTCCTGATCGGTCCGGTCGTCCGTGACGCCGAGTTCGG
>NZ_CP163437.1 GCF_041051975.1 Streptomyces sp. R21
CGCCGACCGTCCGCGCATTGATGCCTGGCAGACCATAGTGAACGGCAGACTGGGGCTGCACGACCCGAACGCGCCGGAAAACCGGCGGGCGCTGGTTACACCGTCCGCGCTGCCGGAAGCGAAGCAGGAAGCCGCCCAGGCGATTACGCGCGGCCTACTTTCCCTTGCCTCATCCGGGGAGCTGAAAACCCGTCAGGACGTCACTGAGGCGCTGGAAAGTGCGGGTTTTGAGGTGGTGCGCACCACGAAAAGCAGCATCAGCATTGCCGACCCTGACGGGGGGCGAAACATCCGACTGAAGGGAGCCATCTATGAACAGTCTTTTAACGCTGGCGAAGGACTTAGAGCAGAAATCGAAAGCGCAGCAGCAGACTACCGGCGAGATGCTGAAAGCCGCATTCAGCGAGCACGAGAAGTCTGTCAGAGCGGAACTGAGCGAAAGCGAGAAGAGAATCAGCGCCGCCATCCTCGACCACGACCGGAAGCTGTCCTCAGCCATGAGCCAACGCACGAAAGGGATGCTGCGTATGATCAGCCAGACGTGGCTGACCATAGTCCTGGTCTCCGCGCTACTGATCGCCTCGAGCGCGGGCATTCTGTGGTGGCAGGGGCAACAGATACTCGACAACTACACGACCATCCAGGAACAGAAGAGCACGCAGGCCATGCTTTCAGAGAAGAACAACGGCGTCCAGCTCACGACCTGCGGGGAGGAGAGACGCCGCTGCGTGAGGGTGAACCCGGAAGCGGGAAGATTCGGAGAGGATTCGAGCTGGATGATACTGGCGGGGAAATAGCACATGACGGAACTGGAAAAACAGTTGCTGAGCGCATTAGAGCAGCTACAGCAGGACTACTCGAAAAGGCTGGACGAGTGGGAGAACGCCTTCGCGGAATGGCGGACGATGTCTGGGCTTATGCAACGGGAGAACGCGGCGCTGAGCGAGCGCGTCACGGGCTTGAGCAGGCAGGTGCAGAGTTTGAGCGATCAGCTGCGCCGATTGTCGCAAGGCTGAATGGCATCGAGGCGCACCGGGAGCAGGAGCGCGCGGCGCAGCACCAGAAAGCGCTGGAGCTGGAACGATCGCAGCGGCAGAAAGGTTTTGAGCTTGGAATGTAGTTAATCAATGAAAAGGGATGCGTTATGAAATGTTTCTGGGCTTGCTCAGTCTCGGTGGTTTTGGCTATGTCATTTACAGTCGCTGCTGCGGAGAATAACGACAACGTTACATATACAAAACCGTCAGCCGGGAGGGACTTATATCTTACCTGTAAAGGTTATCAGGTGAAGGGGGCATCTGTAATTAACGTCGAGAAACCTTCTTACCTTGAAGGTACTGGTGAGCAGGTTGAATTTGCAATCATTACTCCTGTTGGTGCGTCTGACGGACTCAAGGTCTTTTTTGATTCATGGGGTTTTTCTTCATTTGGATTGATTGAAAGCCATGTGATGCATGAGCACTGGTCTTTAGTTCATGTTGGGGGGCGTGCTTCAGT
Organism: Streptomyces sp. R21; assembly: GCF_041051975.1. Classification (GTDB taxonomy): domain Bacteria; phylum Actinomycetota; class Actinomycetes; order Streptomycetales; family Streptomycetaceae; genus Streptomyces. The sequence continues at coordinate 1,498 of NZ_CP163437.1, forward strand.
CAAAGGTGAAAAGATTGATTATTCATTTGTAGATAACCAGCCACAGGAGGGGGGGAGCTATAAACCCAAAACAGGTGTGTTCCTGTACGGCTGCATGAACTCGGATAAAAGACCATCTTGGGTCGAAAAGATCTACACAAGAACAGGTGTGTTTCGAGGGGGCATAGAAGACTAAAATACTGCTTACAGCATGAAAATCCATTGAACAGAGTGTCAGTTCATTTCCGTGCATAACTATGCATACCGTAAGAACTTACGGGGGGCATTTATCGGCGTTTTTACGTGGTAAGAGGTGCTCTTTTGCGGTTCATGGCGCAGAACGGTGCTGAGGCTGTCTGCGGCGGTGCGAACAAGGGATGTTATGGTAAATAAGAGTGTCTTTTGGATATTTTAAATCTGTTTTTTTATTAAATTTAATGGGGGCAGAAAATGGGGGATTTTGAGCGTACCTTTGGAGCTGGTGCTGATTTTGATCGGATAATTGATGAGAATAACAGCGAATATTTTCGAGAAGATCGCCGAAAAACTAAAAATTCAAAAAAAAAATTCTCTTCTTTTCAAGATGCTTTGGTTTGGGCGAAAGCTAATCCTGGCAAAACGATAATAAGATCTCCAGACGGTGTGGGGTTTATTGAAAAATGAAAGAGTGGATTCACTGTAAAACAACAGTCATTTTTTGGACAACACTGTCTATATACGTACTCATATGTTTCACAGTGTCGTATGTTGGAGTCTATGTTACGTACGTTGCAGGGCCTATTTTGTTAGTTACAGGCATTCTTGCATGGCTTACGAAACCTAGCTGTAATCCAAAGTGACTGGGCTAGACGAACTTTATCCCCCCATAAAACCCGCTTTTTTAAACGGATCTTCTTGAGATCATTCATGGAGAATCGTAATCTCTTAGCACTGTAAACGAAAAAACCGCCCAGCAAGGCGGTTTTTTCGAAGGTTCTCAGAGCAGCAACTCTTTGAACCGAGGTAACTGGCTTGGAGGAGCACAGTCACCAAAACTTGTCCTTTCAGTTTAGCCTTAACCGGCGCATAACTTCAAGACTAACTCCTCTAAATCAGTTACCAGTGGCTGCTGCCAGTGGCGTTTTGTCGTGTCTTTCCGGGTTGGACTCAAGTCGATAGTTACCGGATAAGGCGCAGCGGTCGGACTGAACGGGGGGTTCGTGCATACAGTCCAGCTTGGAGCGAACTGCCTACCCGGAACTGAGTGTCAGGCGTGGAATTAGATAAACGCGGCCATAACAGCGGAATGACACCGGTAAACCGAAAGGCAGGAACAGGAGAGCGCACGAGGGAGCTACCAGGGGGAAACGCCTGGGATCTTTATAGTCCTGTCGGGTTTCGCCACCACTGATTTGAGCGTCAGATTTCGTGATGCTTGTCAGGGGGGCGGAGCCTATGGAAAAACGGCAACGCCGCATCCTTTTTCCGCCCTTTCTGATTGATTTCCGCTTAGTCTCTTTATCCAGCCATTCGTAAGCTGGCAACGCCCGCCGCAGTCTCACGGCAGGAGCGCAGCGACCGAGTGAGCGAGGAGGCGTCATTTCACCGGGATCTGCATTTCGCACTTACGCCCCACAGCAGCATTTTCTCCCTGCCACATGAAGCACTTTCCTGAATCCCCACTCCGATTTACCATGTTAAGCCAGTATACACTCCGCTAGCGCTACGTGACTGGTTCAGGGCTGCGCCCCGAAACCCGCTGAAAAGTACTGCCGCGCCCTGCGGGCTTGCCCAACACCGCTCCGGACAGGAAAAAATTTCCCGCCCGAACCGGTGTTATCCGGAGGATGGTTTGGCAGAAAAGCGCAACAAAATGCTCACTATGTGGGTGACAGAAGACGAGCACCGCCGACTTCTGGAGCGCTGTGAGGGTAAACAACTCGCGGCCTGGATGCGCCAGATATGCCTGGACGAAAAGCCCTCGCGTGCTGGCAAACTTCCATCCATCTCGCCGGCGCTGCTTCGTCAGCTTGCCGGCATGGGTAACAACCTCAACCAGATTGCCCGGCAGGTTAACGCCGGTGGCGGTACTGGGCACGATCGCGTGCAGGTTGTCGCCGTGCTGATGGCCATTGATGCCGGACTCGAGCGGCTGCGGCACGCCGTGCTGGAAAAGGGGGCAGACGATGATCGTTAAGTTTCATCCCAGAGGCCGCGGCGGTGGCGGCGGTCCGGTGGATTATCTGCTGGGGAAAGACCGGCAGCGCGACGGCGCCAGCGTTCTGCAGGGTAAGCCGGAGGAAGTGCGGGAGCTTATTGACGCCTCGCCTTACGCCAAGAAATACACCTCCGGCGTGCTGTCTTTTGCCGAACAGGATTTGCCGCCCGGCCAGCGTGAAAAGCTGATGGCGAGCTTTGAGCGGGTTCTGATGCCCGGACTCGATAAAGACCAGTACAGCGTACTGTGGGTTGAGCACCGGGACAAAGGGCGGCTGGAGCTGAACTTCCTGATCCCGAACACGGAGCTGCTGACCGGCAGACGTCTCCAGCCGTATTACGACCG
>NZ_CP163438.1 GCF_041051975.1 Streptomyces sp. R21
CTTCTTGGTGACCAAACGGTGCGTCCGTTTTGCGGGGTGCGTCACGGCGTTTTGCGCACCGCAGGCGCCGCGCGACAGGGGACCCGGCCGCGTAGCGGCTGGGGTGCGAGCGCGGCGGGGCGAGCGGCGTCGCGAGCCCTGCGCAAAACGTCCGCGCGGGGTGTGTCCGAGCGCCCTCTAACTTAACTTGATAATAGAGGGATATCTGCAGGGCGTAGAATCCGCGGAATCCCGCGCCGCTGTTGGCTTTTTGAGGGTATTGACAAGTCAAAGAAAAACCCCCTAGAATGTGGGTGCTGGTTCCACAAATCTAGGGGGTTTATATGACTTGCTCTCTAGCAGTCATCAGGAATGATTGTAGCAAATTTGCAAAAGATTGCAATAGCGATTACCTTTCGGAGTACTCTCCCAAGGATGCGCCTTGGGATGTTCACCGGGGCGAAGCTCAACAAGTCGAGCAAATCTACGCAGAAGCCGCGGAATTTGAGCGTTTGGCGCAGCGGATGCATCAGTGCAGCGGCTTACTGATCTTTGCCGACGTCCCGGATCCTGAGACCGGGGAACTAGTTCTACGCCTACGGGAAGCGCACTTCTGTAGAGTTCGACATTGCCCCGTGTGCCAGTGGAGACGTTCGCTAATGTGGTACGCGCGCTTTCAGAAAGCTCTACCCGAGATCTTGGGGAGATATCCGAATGCTCGATGGGCGTTCCTGACGCTTACGGTTCGCAATTGCGACATCAAAGAGCTTCGGGCAACGATCTCCAGCATGAACGATGCATGGAAGCGCCTGACGCATCGAGCGGAATTCCGAAACGTTCTTGGGTGGATCCGTACCACCGAGGTTACGAAAGGCAGGGACGAAAGCGCACATCCGCATTTCCATTGCATGTTTATGTTGTCGCCTTCGTACTTCAAAGGTAGCAACTACGTTACGCAAGCACGCTGGGCGGAACTCTGGAAAGAGTGCCTCAGGGCCGATTACACGCCGATTGTCGACATCCGCGTTGTGCGCTCTAAGAAAGTCTCTAGAGAGGCTCTAAAAGCCTCTAGAACGTCTCTAGAGGCCTCTAACACGTCATCGATCGAGGAATACTTGGCAGCGGTGGCGGATGCGGCCCGGGAGGTTCTGAAATACGCCGTAAAGCCTTCGGACATGCTCGGCGGTGGAAACGACAATGAATGGTTCCTGGAGCTAACCCGACAGGTGCACCGGCTCCGGTTCATTGCTTCTGGGGGAGCGCTCAAAGACGCTTTGCGGGAGGATGAGGAAACAGAAGAGGACCTCATTCTGGCCGACGATCCAGCGGAGACACCCGACTATGGGACCCGGGTTGCTTTCGCGTGGAGGCGCAAAGAGAAGCGCTACCGCAAAGCGGGCAAGTGGGAAAGCTAGATCGGGGGGTGCAGGGGGGGTGCCCCCCTGCCGCACGCAAACGCAGCGGCGTAAGCCGCAAGTTTGCATAAGTGCGCCCTTTGGGTTTTTGTTCGGGCAGTTTGGTAAGGAGCAAGGTGTAACCTGCGCTTCGCTTGGTTCCACCCTCGTCGCTTCGCTCCTCGCCCCCGCGCGCTTCGCTTGGGGGGTTGCTGCATGGGTCCATCGGGGGGAGAGTTTCACCCTTCCCCCCCGACGGCGTTTGGCTACGGTGTAGCGGGGCGTTGGGAGCGTAGCGACTGAGCCCCGCGGGGTTCCCCCCGGGTGTATCCGAAAGCGCGAGGAGCTGGTCGCGCTCCCCTTTATACCGCCGCCAGGCGGCGGCGGCGTTGTGTAAGAGATGCCCGGGTGCGTTCCATCGTGTCCGCGAGCGCGTGGTGTCTGGCCACGCTTC